>DASQFN010000113.1 GCA_035633115.1 Gemmatimonadaceae bacterium
CTTCAGGGCGCGGTCGTAGGTGTCGCCAACCCAGATGACGTGGCCATCCTCCGCGCTCACGAGCCTGACGTCGATCCGAACGGTGTCGCCGCTGCGGCGCACGCTTCCCTCCAACACCGCCACCACGCCGAGCTTTTCGCCCACAGCGCGCGGGTCCGCCTCCCTTCCTTTGAAGGCGAACGCCGAGCTGCGCGAGATGACCTTCAGGCTCTCAATTTTTGAAAGTCGGTGATGAAGCTCTCGGTCAGGCCGTCGCTGAAGTACTCCTGAGCGGGGTCGCCCGTCAGGTTCCTGAATGGTAGCACCGCGATCGAGCGCGGTGGCGACGAGCCGGTTTCAAAATCCGCACGGCGCGCCGGACCGCGGTAGGCGAGCAGGGCGGCCGCGGCGAACGCAACGACGGCCACCGCAAGAACCACGGCCGACGTTTTTCGGGATGATCTCCTTGCAGGCAGGCTTATCACCGCGATGCGTGAGCCGGCGTCGCCGGTTGGTGATGTCGGCGCGGCGTCGGCCCGGGCGGGCATCGTTACCGCGTCGAGCGCCGCACCCGGCGGCGGAGCGTCCTGAAACTCTTGCTCGACGACGATCTTGACGCCGCGCGTCCTTTCCACCTCGACGACGGACGGCCCGCCCCCGACGGCCTGTTGTTCCACGGGGCCGATGTAGCGGTAGCCGCCCGCCCAGCGCGTCTCGATGAAGCGCGTATCGCCGTGGTGGTCGTCCAGAGCCCGACGGATCGCGACAACGCACTGCGTCAGCGTCGCGTCGTAAACGTCTCGGCCCTCCCAGAAGTGTTCGAGCAGTTCGTTGCGCGTTACCACGCGGGTCACGGTTCTCGACGAGGTAAACGAGAACCTGGAACGGGCGGTTGGCGAGGTGAACCCGTTGGCCCGCGCGGCTGAGCCGCTTTGTATCTGGCTCCAGCAGCCACTCACCCATCGCGTAGCTGTAACTAGACCGCACCGCCATAAGCATTCCAGAAAAGCAGTTTTGTTTTCGATTTATTTCACTTTTTTTTTGGGACTCACCAGGCGCCCGCCGGTAGAGTCCCGGCCCGAAAAGAACAACCCAAGGAAAGGAGCTTCTGGCGGCGGATTATACCCTTCGCGCCGACCGTCGAAAAGTGTTTTGAGGGGACCGAGCGCCATTCTTAGAAGAATCAAGCCGTCAAGCCCGCCCCCAACATGGCTGAATACCACTACCACCTCGCGGCCTCTGCTCGAACAGGGCAAGAACGCGGAGGCTGAGGCCGCGTACAGGAAGGCCAACGGTCTCGACCCGAGCGTGCCTGAATACCACAATAACTTCGGCAACTCCCTCTCTAAGCAGAAGAAGTTGGTGGAGCCGGAGGCCGCCTACCGCGAGGCCGTCAAGCTCGACCCGAACTGGGCCGCTGCAAAAGTCTGGGTTACCTCCTGGAAATCCAGAGCAGGCTCAAAGAGGCCGAGGCCGAATATAGGACCGCGCTCAAGCTCAACCCGAACAACTCCGCCATCCAGGAGAACCTTCAACGGCTACTTCAGAAGAAACAATGAGGGCGCACCTTCCATGATCAGGAGAAGCATTGAGATCATCGCCTTCGAGCGGGAGCGGATCGTCCGGCGCCTGCGCCGGCGTTGTGCTTCCCTGCCGCGCGTCGAGGGAGACGTTGACGGCCACGCTCATGCAGGTCAGAACTTTGGAGGCGGATTAACCACCACACTGTCTGTCCCCGATGTTAACAACGTCGAAACCCATCAACATGAACATACGCCCTCTGCTGTACGAAGGAGGCTAGAAATGAGAGAGAAATATCCCGGACGGCTGCGCGGCTCTGTGTTATGCCGCAAACACCTGCTTCTTTTCGCCTTGCTCGCGCTCTTCGCG
The DNA here is from genome assembly GCA_035633115.1 of Gemmatimonadaceae bacterium. Taxonomy (NCBI): domain Bacteria; kingdom Pseudomonadati; phylum Gemmatimonadota; class Gemmatimonadia; order Gemmatimonadales; family Gemmatimonadaceae; species Gemmatimonadaceae bacterium. The sequence goes on from DASQFN010000113.1 coordinate 1,870, forward strand.
TCGCCTCTACTCGGCTGTAAATCTCTTTCTAATCAGACGAACGAAGACCCTAATTACCAACCTCCGGCTAAGCCCGATCTACCCTTTGATCCTGATCTAGGTCCGCGTAGGGAACTATTCCCGCTCCCTTTTGCCGACAAAAGTGCTTTCGCTCCCGATGG